>DASYDW010000138.1 GCA_036499395.1 Pirellulales bacterium | reverse complement strand
CACGCACTCCTGGCTCAACCGCGCACGGCGCTTGTTGATCCGCTGGGAAAAGAAAGCCGCGAATTATCTGGGCCTGCTCCATTTTCAATTCGCTATCGTCGCCTTGAGAGCCGCCAAGGTTCTCGGATAGGCTTTTAGTCGAATTGCCAGCAAAAAGCCCTTAGCACGTCCGACTTTCTCGGACGCCTGGACAGTCAGTACCTCTGGCGTCCGAAGAAGGCAAGCGAGTTCGGACCCACTTCGCCCTTAGTGGGTCCGACTTTGCGCTAAGGAGAGTTTTCGGATGAATGAGCGCTAGGCTTGACGAGAAGAGCTTGGCCGTTGTTGTGGTCTGGAGTACGAACCAACATCCTCTTCCGCTCTTCGATAATTGCGTCGATATGTTGCTGCCGTTGCTCCGGTGTCATGCGGACGGGTTCTGACATCACAGGCGCGATTCTGGTTGGGGCGTCGAGCCCCAGCATCGCCCGACGGTTGAGAATGCATCGGAGTACTTGTTCCAAGAACTTGGGGTCGCCGACTTGGTTCTTCGAACTCTTGCGCGTCCGCTCCCGACCTATCTCGCTAGAGATGACTGCCGCCTGTGTCGGCTTTTGCGACCGCTCCCAACCAGCCCAAGCCTCGCGCTCGATTCGATCCAGTTTCAGCAATTCGACCTGTCGAGCTTCATCGAAATCGCGGACGGCGGACTCCCGCCATTGTTGACGGATCTTTTTGAGATCGACGCAGACCGTCGTCTGACAAATTCCTAGTTGCTCGGCGATGGCAGTCTGGCTCCAGCCTTTCAAATACAAATCCGCTACGGCGTGGCGCCGCTTCTGAATCGCTAATTTCTTGCTGCGGTCGGGCGGCATTATTGGCTCTCTTAGAATATTGCCATTTTTATCACTGCATGCTCGTTCCGACGAGTGCCACGCCGTTCCGGTGGATGGCGGCGAAAATTGTGACGTGCAGTCGGATGATCGAAGGCAGGGAGCGCCGAGAGGGCCAAGTGCATTCGCTCCGCAATGGAACTGCTAAGGAGAATCTCACAGGATTTGTCGGACTCTTTCGGGACGTAGCCGCCGGCACCCCCTTGATGTGCTCGGCATTGAATGGCTCCTGTGTGTTGATTGCATATGTGGGCGTATTGTCGACTGATCGACCGCCTGCGATGCAGAACATCCCGCATTGGAGATCAACTATGTCTGCGACGAAACGCACTCGTGCCACAACCTCCCCAAAGGTCACGGTCGACATGAAGCAGCAATCTGCAGATCCGGCGGTTGTCGAGGTTAAATCCAAGAGGAACGCTGAAACTGAGAAGCCCAAAAAGCTGAGCGCATTGGCTGCAGCAGCACTCATTTTAGCCGAGGAAGGTCGGCCGATGACCACGCAGCAAATGATTCACGCCATGGCTGCCAAGGGATACTGGAGCACCCCAGGCGGCAAAACACCGCACGCCACCCTTTATAGCGCGATCCTGCGCGAGATCAGCCAGAAGGCGAAAGACGCTCGCTTTGCAAAGGCCGAACGCGGCAAATTCGTGATCGCGGGATAGCTTTTCGCCCGTTTCGCGCCCAAACGTCCACGTGGCCCCATGCGTGGGCGTTTTCTCGTCCGCGGCCCCCATGGGTGGGTGTCGGTTGCTGCGGCGACAGGACGCGAATGGCGAGTTTAGATGCCGACGTTTATTTGCCCCGTTGCTGACCACATCTATACTCTCGACATGACCGCCCATTTCTACCTCGTCACATACACTCCGCTCGTTGCATCGCGCGCAGGGCGCGAGGCCTGCGAGGCGCACCATCTTCAGCCGTTCATCGATGGATCGATTCGTCGAGAACCTGACCTTGAACACACTTCGCCATCCATCTCGTGCCTTTGCCGAGCGGCCCGGTTTGCACCTCGTCTCCTCCCTGGCGATCTGGTGGGATACATGACCGTGAAGCGCAGATATTGGGGTTATGATCATGTGCATCGCCGCTTTACAGCGGTATTGCAAGTGCGCGGAGTGTTCTCTTCGCACGACGACGCGGCTTCGTGGTACCGCAGTAGAAATCTGACGTTACCAAGCAACTGTATGGTCGACGGAAATCCCCCAAAGCCACTCAGTCAAAGTCATCGAATTCATAAAGATAGCGGCCGCTTCGACGATGAACGACTTTTGAGACGCTGGGATAATGGATATCGAAAACGATCCGAAAATGAACTCGGCACATTTTTGATTTGCGACCACGTCATCCATCCGAAGCTCGGCTGGGACGCGCCCGTTGTTGAAGACGATAACCTCAGAAGTGTTTTTGGCGGCAAGATCCCCGGAACTCAGAATCCGGGCGCGCGGTCTATCGACGAGTTTCTCAATCTGATGGCAGTGCTGGGGATACGCGTTCCGCCTTCTGCCCCGTGAACTTCTCCCAACGCTGAACAATCACGTCGCAATAAAGAGCGTCGAGCTCCATCAAGTAGGCATGTCGACCGGTCTGTTCCGCCGCGATCAACGTCGACCCAGAGCCGCCGAACAGGTCCAGCACGTTCTCGCCGGTGCGCGAGGAGTACTTCATCGCTCGCACAGCGAGCTCAACCGGCTTTTCAGTCAGATGGATCATGGACTGTGGGTTCACCTTCTTAATGCTCCACACGTCGGTCGCGTTCGTGGGCCCGAGCCACTGGTGAGCAGCTCCTTCTCGCCAGCCATAAAAACACCACTCGTGATTCCCCATGAAATCCTTTCGCGTAAGCACGGGGTGTTCCTTCACCCAAATGAGAGCTTGCGAGAAGTACAGTCCCGTCGCCTTCAGCACTGGGGGGTAGTTCGCACAGTTTGCGTAGCCGCCCCAGATATAAAAACCGCGGCCGGGTGCGAGAACGCGGGCCATGTTGCCGAACCAGGCTGCCAACAAGCCATTGAAGGCTTCATCAGTCACGAAATCATTAGCAAGTGGCCGATCCTTGGCGCGGAGTTTTCTACCTGTGGGTTTGGACTTCGTGGGGTGGCGGGCGACGTCCATCGACTGGTGATGCTTCGGCCCGGCAAACGATGAAAGGCCCGCGGCGATCGCATTGTTGCTACGGGGCTCGACCTTGACGTTGTACGGCGGATCGGCGTTTACCAGATGAATCGTTGCGCCGTCAAGTAGGCGGTCAACGTCTTCGAGGTTGCTTGAATCGGCACATAGCAATCGGTGGTTGCCGAGAATCCATAGGTCGCCTGACTGAGTTGTCGCCTCGTCTGGTAGTGCTGGCACGTCATCAGGGTCGCAAAGGCCTTCCTTCAGATCAGGATTGAGCAGTTCCACCAGCTCGTCCTGATCGAAACCCAATGACTCGAGATCAAAATTTAACGACTGCAATTCGAGCAACTCGAGGGAAAGCAACTCGTTATCCCATTCCGCCAGACTCGCAGTCTGATTGTCCGCAATGCGGTACGCTTTGACCTGTTCGGGCGATAAATCGTTGGCGATGTGGATCGGCACGTTTTTGAGGCCAAGCTTCAATGCTGCCTTCCACCGCGTATGACCGCAGATGATGACGCCTTCGATGTCGACAACGATTGGTTGCCGAAAGCCGAACTCGCGGATACTGGCGGCTACCGCGGCGACGGCGTCATGGTTGATACGAGGATTGCCCGGATAGGGCCTGATATCAGACAAATTCCACAATTCGACTTTCATGATTGCACCCTAATGTCTTTGAATGGCCGCCCGCGCGCTTCGCCGCCAATCCCTTCGTCAGCTATGTGGTTGACGCGGGCTGGCGGATGGTCACAATTCGTGGCTGCGCCTATTTGATTCACTCGGCGGGGCCGCTCCCTCGACAAGGCGGCCGGCTACTGTCGGACGTTTTTTTTGGCTTCTGACATTGTGGACCAGGACGTTTGGCGGTCTGTGCGATCAACTACGCACCCGTTGCCTGGGAAAACCACATTCGCGTGGAAACGTCCTTTGACTGCTCCGCTCCGTTGACCGGGGAGGTTGTAACCCGGCTCATTTCTAACGCGGCATCTTTTCGTTATCCGGGACAACTCGCCGCGACACGAAACCCGGCCAAGCAACACGCCTGGAGCAACCATGACTCCTCAATGGGCCGGTCGGCTGCGAAACCGACGATCCGCAATGCGGCCCAATAACCCGCGCGACTTTGGACATCGCCAGTTCGCTGCTCATACCAACACCTCGTCCCGTTCGATACTTGCCGTCTCAATATTGTCTGCGATGTCTCGCAGCACCCGAGCACAATCGGCGCGAGACGGCCAATGCGCGATCAATGGCGTGATGGCTGCCTGCAGCTCCCTCGCCAGTTCGCCTCGTGTCCGCGTCGTCTCGGTCGCTGCTGCGATTTCCGGGTCCAGGCACTCGCGGCAGTCGCCATGCTCACTTCGCTCGTGGTCGACTCCAGTCGGACAGGACTCCCCAGTAGGAGTTGTCGCCACGGCCTGCGTTGCTTTCTCCTGTTGCTTGCGCTTCAGCTTTTTCGTGGGCGATTTGCGGACCTTGCCGTCTTTCCCTTTTCGCTTGACAGATTGTTTTGAACTGTCAACGGTTGACAGTTCATTTCGAAACAGAGATACGAACGTATGGCTTACGCCGCAGTGATCAGCGATCTCCCGGTCTGACCAGCTGGACCATTCCTCGTCATTGAGGAGTTGCAGCACGGCACGGCGCTTGTCGGCGTTAGTGCGTCGGACACCGTGATCGGTATTTGCGCTCGCTGCCCATAGCGTTGCGGCCCGCTTGCCCCCCTCCCTCACACTGCAATCGACGATTTCTGGGGGAGGATTCAGACGACGCATCGCTTCAAGACGATAGTGGCCATCGGCAAGAAGCCAATGGCCGTCGGACTCAAAAACAGTGGGGTCCGGAAATTTTGAGCCATGGCTCATTTTCTCGGCGTATTCCTCAACGACTTTGGGATCGAAGTGTTCGCGGGGCTGCACTGCGGGATCGATCTCGATCCTATCCAGGGGTATGGCTTTGCATTCAACGACGTTCGTCATGATATTCCTCAACAATGTGGTTGGCACTGATGACAGCAAACACGTTGCAACGCAGCTCACGGCGATCGGTGAGATACCCGGCGGGTTTGCGTGCCCGGCTGTACGCGGCGCGGCTCAAATTACCTAAATCGGAACTATCGCGCGACAGTATTGTTGTCGACGAGCGTTAAGACGTCGGACCATCGCACGCGGCGGGACTTGCCGAGTTTGACGTAAGGAAGGTCTCCACTTTCCATCAGCGCATAGACCTTCGAGCGACTAATAGCCAGAAACTCCGCGACGACGCGGACTGACTGAAGTCCGCGGGTGTCGGAGGCCCATTGTTTTTGCGTCTCTGCGATCGTCATCTGTCTTCCTTCTTTTCCAACAAAACGTCGCTTGCTCACCGGGCGACGACTCGGTACATCTTAGAGTTCATGTGCGACGATAAAAACGTTTATGTACAGATTAGCCGTAAAGACATTCGTAAAGAACGAGCGCGAGTATGAACCGCTTTTCCGCACAGATTGTGGTCAATTCGGGCGGCTACCGATGGCGAGATCTTATTACTCTCGCCGAGCAAAAGACCGAGGGGGTTCCGCGGGCAAGCGTAAGACTACTCGTGCCAATTTCACGCCGAGCAGAGCGTCCGTGGCGTGCGATGGGCGAAGCGTACGACCCATTCCTCAAAGAGCGAGCCCTCTTCCGGATTTTTGCAAACCTGGGTCCGTCCGAACGTCGAATCCTCGAATTCGCGAATCGTTACGGAGACATCGCGAGTCATCGTCAAATTCTGAAGGGGTACGGACTCGCACTCAAGCGTTGGCGTTACGAAATCAAGAAGATGCGCCGAGCTGTTCACTTTCTAGACCAAATCGGCGATTGCTCTAAGCGACTG
This sequence comes from Pirellulales bacterium, assembly GCA_036499395.1. NCBI lineage: Bacteria > Pseudomonadati > Planctomycetota > Planctomycetia > Pirellulales > Pirellulales bacterium. Next base: position 9,884 of record DASYDW010000138.1, on the reverse strand, counting down.
AGCAGCGCATCAGAGCGCAAGCTTCAATCTGGCTTTGTTGATCGACTCGTGCGCGAAATGCCCGTGACTTTGACTGTTACGCAGATTGATGGGCGCGCTGTGGTGCAAACAGTTTGTCACTGTCTTCTGGACGCCATGAAAGTGCAATTGGTCGAGGCGCTGCAAGAAGACAAGCGCTATCACGACTGTGCACATTGCAACAAACCATTTGAAGTAACTCCGAGCGTTAGCCGAAGCGACCGTATCCATTGCTCGACCAACTGCCGCGTAAAGCACTGTTATCAACGCAAAAAGCAAGCAGTCACTCTTCATCGCCAGGGGCGGTCCGTTCCTCAGATCGTCAAGGCGGTTGGCTCAGATTCAAAAACCGTTTCAACGTGGATTAAGAATATACGACGGAATGGATAAATGCGCAAACGCCGCGGCAATGGCGAAGGATCCATCTACCAGCGCGCTGACGGACGTTGGTGCGCGACCTATAGCGTCGGCTACGCGCCCAATGGGCGGCGACGGCGGCAGACCCTCTTTGGCGATTGCAAGCAAGGAGTCCAGGACCAGCTCTCCGGCGCCCGGTCCAAGATGCTGGAAGGCGCGGTAGCGGAACCGACAAAGGTTCGGTTGTCGACGTTTCTCGAGCGTTGGCTCGAAGACGCCGCCCGGCCAACTGTGCGGGCCACGACGCATGACAGTTACCGAAGCGTGATCGACAATCACATTACGCCCCGGATCGGTGGCGTCATGCTCACCAAATTGAGCCCGATCCACGTGCAGTCCCTTTACTCGGACATGGAACGGGATGGCAAAAGTCCGCGTTTGAGGCAGCTGACGCACGCTGTGCTTCGGCGTGCGCTGAAACAGGCGCTTCGATGGGGTCTGGTGATACGAAACGTCTGCGACGCCGTAGATCCTCCGCGTGTGGCGAAGACCGAGGTGGCGGCGCTATCGGCCGAGCAGGTTCAAACGCTACTGCAGACGGCCGAGGGTGACAGGCTTTACGCCTTGTTTGTTTTGGCGATCGGCACCGGAATGCGGATGGGGGAGATTTTCGCCTTGCAGTGGAGGAACGTCGATCTGAAAAACGCGAGGTTGCACGTCCGCCATACGCTGATGGAACTGAAAGGCAAGCTGACGTTGACCGAGCCAAAGACAGACAAGAGCCGTCGCCGGATCGACCTGCCGCAAAGCGCCGTCGAAGCACTTAGGGCGCATCGATTAAAGTTGATCGCTCAGGGGTTCGAGGAAAGTCCATGGGTTTTCTGCAACTCGACAGGCGGCCCGCTAAGGCGAAGCCACTTTCATTTCGACGAGTTCAAACCGCTCCTCAAAAGGGCGAAGCTGCCCGACATGAGGTTCCACGACCTGCGGCACACGTCGGCATCGTTGCTCCTCGCAGCAGGTGTGCACCCGAAGGTTGTGCAAGAACGCCTTGGACATTCGCAGATCGGCATAACTTTGGATACGTACAGTCACGTCTTGCCGACGATGGGCATCGAGGCTGCGAGCAAGCTGGATGCGCTGCTGCGCGTGTCGACGCGTCAGCTAAATCACGCGGTCACCGATGCATGACCTAGTGCCGACAGCCTCCAAAAAATCGGTGGTTCTTCCGTGTTCTCGCGAATCAACTGCCGTTCGCACGAGTTACGAGAAGCAGAAGTGGCCAGTGTCGGTTCGACATCTGCGCGCAAGACCGGTCGACACTTCCGATTGACTTCGACGCATTGCGGGCCGACAGTGATACTGCAAGATCAAAAGAACCCGGGGGGTCGATTGAGTCGATTTTCACCATGAAATGGTCCACGATTCGATTACTGCTATTTGTGGCGTTCATCGTCACGGCACGTGGCACCCTCGCCGAGCAGTTACCGAGTGATTCGGACGCGACGATTCTCGCCGCGCTAAAGGCGCGCGGGGTGCGGGTCGCAAAGAACGCCGTGCTCGACTTAACCGCTCATGGGCGGATCGACTATGTCGAGATCGCGTTCGAGAAGAAGTCGTGGGCGGCAGCTACTGAACTTTTGGCGACATTGAAGCCTATTCAGCAGAATCTGGCGCTCAGCTTCACGCGTGTCCCGCTGACGGACGACGACCTGTCGCTGCTCCGCGGCTGCGAAAACGTAATGTTTTTAACAATCAGCGACTGCGACGTTACCGATGGAGGATTGAAGAGCTTGGCCACGCTGCCGCGGCTCCGGGAGTTGAGCGTTTCTGATAAGGACTTAACAGCCGCCGCGCTCGACGCATTCGTCGATCTGTAGACACCGCAAAGTCTTCGTCTAAAGGGCCGCAACTTCACGGACGAGTGTGTACCGAAGTTCACGCGGTTTCGGGGACTTACGCGCCTTGGGCTCGATCTTCATGGTCTTACAAAGGCGGGTGTAGACGCTTTAAACAAAGCGCTGCCATCTTTAGAACTTAATCTCAGTGATCCATACTACCCTGGCCCGCGCTGGCGCCTTGATCGATCGAAAGAAGTGATCTACTTGCTGCCACGTGATTGGCTGCAGACTCAGGACTTGAAGTTAACCTACAACGAAATCACGCTGCCCGGCGAAAAAGGGCGGAGACCGAATATCGTTATCAGAGACCAGCACGGTACAAGCACGCTGTCCGAGCTGAAGACTAAATATGAGCGGGATTTGCCGAACGCGCTTCAGAACTACAAGCTGGAGTCAAGCGAGTTAGTGGTTGCCGAGGACTGCAAGGAAATGGTCAAAATAATTCATACGAATATGGAGCGGGGCGTTGCGGTACGGCAGGTGAATTACATCATCCAGATCGGGAATAAACGACTATTTGTCGCTTTCACGGCGGGAACTGCCGATGGCAATCACCACGACGAACAATTCGACCACTTCGTTCGCAGCATCGCCAAGCCGCGCGCTAATTAGGGCAGGAGGGCTGATATCGCGTGTCGGCCGTCTAAATGCCGCCAACGCAGTCACGAACGCCGCGTCCAAGCACGCACAAGTGGGCCTGTCCTTGGTCGGCCGAGGCTTATGACGGTTTTACCTTGTGTTTTATTACCAGTCCGTGAATCCGGGTGTGGCATTGGCGAACGGCGCGAGTGGAACACTGCAAATCTCAGCCATGGACGGTCAGGATGGGTGTATTGGCAACGGCCCATCAAACAGCATTGCTCCTTCTTGAGCGTCAAAACGAAGCTCTCTGAGCCAGAGATGGATTTCCGATGGCTGGATCTCGAAAACGGAATAAGTGTTTCGGTCCGATCCAGGAAGGCGATCCGCTTTGGCTCCAGCACTTCCCCCTGACACGATAATCATTGGCTGACGTACATCGCCGTTCATGAACGGTAGAGACGCGTACTGTGAAATTCTAGCCCTATGTTGGTGCCCATGAAGGATCAAGTCCACACCATTCATCTGGGCTGAGTCAAGGAGTTCGACAGCATCGAGGGTGAGGGAAACACCTTGCTTGTTGGGGGCTTCGACACCTATAGTTGGGAGTAAGTGGTGATGGATGGCTAAGATCTTAAGAACAGGCAAGCCGCTTGAGCTGCCGTGATTCTCTGACAATACGTCCAATCCGTCGATTCCCACATAGCCGTACTCGGTCCACTTTGTTGGCACGATGTTGCAGGAGTTTAAGGCACGGACGTCTATTTCAACGTTGTCCAGTGTGAATCGAGACGAATACGTCAGTGGTTCGTTCCACCGCCGGCCCGTCAGTTCTTCCTGAAATACCCGGAATGTAGTTTCGTGCTCCTTACGCGTCTGTCGGTCCACCGCGAGCATTGCCACGTCGATATTTGCTCCTTCCGGGTAACGCACTACGTCATGGTTTCCCGGAATCGCCAGCAGAGCGTCCTTGCTAAGCTTCAGGGCCGCCAAGAGGTTCTCGACCTCCTTGAGAATCGAATTGCGTGTTACATCAGTCCAGTCACCGCCGGTTGTGAAGTCACCGGAGATAATCACAAGTCCAATGTCATCCTGGAGTTCAAGTCGGGCAAGGTCCTTCACGATACAATGCGTCAACGTCTGTCTGGTATCACCAATTTCTGGGGTCTTGCCTGGAGGCAGGTAAGCATAGTCTTTCCCAAAGTGCAGATCCGATAGATGCAGAAGGCAGTGCCTGCCGCTCTTGTGCGGGCTCGGTCGAGTCGGTGCGGGCAACTCTGCTGCGTCAAGTATCAGCAGGGTTGTGGCGCCCAACCGCATTCCAATTTTCGCGTCATACTGAACAGTATTGATCGAAGTCAGAAGGAACCAGCCAGATACAGACTGCTTGAAAGCTTGGTAGTATGGGGGAATTCGTTCGTCATCTACCTGTGCGCCATCGCGCGTCGCCTGCAGAAACTCGGCATGGAACGCGCTCCTCGTCGATCTATCGACAAGGACGACGGATCCTCGCACGGTAGCAAGTTCCTGGAAGAGCGACGCGAATTCAGGCTCCCAATCCTTTCGCCACCAGCCCCACCAACATGATCCGTGCTGTTCGATGAGCCTCTGATGCTCCGCTATCGTGTCGATGTCCGGTGTGGTGTCCCTGAATCGAAGGGCTACCCGGGGTGGTGCCATTGTTCTGACCTCCATAGAGAGGATTTGGGGAAGTTCCATTGCTCGCAGAGCTGCACAAGCTGGTCCCCGGCGTCGCTGGTGCATAGCTCGCCACTGCTTGTCCATTGCATCAATATCTTTAGTAATGAGCCCGCCCCGTGGACTTTCGCAACCTCGTTGGCGGAACTCCAGAGCGTGATTTCATCGCGCCCCGGGGCTCGTCGGCTGACCGACGGCCAAATCCAGCCCTTAGCTCCCGGAACTGGCGCAATTTCGACCGGTCCGGTAACTTCCGGTGACACTCGAAGTGCTAGTTGGTAGTCGTTCCAAACGAACCGATGCCACCTTCCCGCGGGCCTTAGAGCGGACCTTAGCCCTGGTTGCTTGTTTATATTCAGCCGAACTAGATCGCCTACTCTCCACGGCTTGGGTGGGATATTCCTTTCCTGAGCTTGAAATGCACACATTTCAAAATGTGGAACTTGGTATCTCAAGACTCCCGGATTCAAGTCCACGTCTGCCCAGTCGGAGATACTGCGCAATATCGAAGCGCGCTCGTCGCTGGCTGTTGGTCTAGTTTCAACTGGCCAAAGAGAAGCGAGGATTTCTCCTCCGGGTGGAAGATGCTGCGCAACCCAGGTCACCCAACGAAGATACTCCTTGGGGTACCAAGGGGGGTCGACTAGTGCGATGTCGAAACTCTGGGCGAGAGGATCGGCAAGGTTGATGTTCACGGTTTCATAGGACCCCAGATTAGGCTGCCAATCGACAAGCCTGACTCTACGGCTCGAGCCGGACGACGACGCAGCGTCGACGAGTGACGGTACACCAGCCAACAAACAGTCGCCATCTCGCAACTCTTTGGTTAGGAAATCCACGGTCGACGACGTGAATCGCCAGTCATAGTCCAATGGGTGGGGGTCGACTCGCTTTCGACTCATCGTTATGCGGCGTCCGCGATAGAAAAACGGGGGTAGGCCACAGGCCTTAGAATAGCGTAATGCCGCGACCAATCTACCGGAAAGATCTACCGGCCAAATCTGGTCGCTCATCAATTCGTGCCCGCCGCAATAAGAGAAGCCAAGAGTGGGCTATTGGTGGTAGCCAACAATAAGCACTTCTCACGAATCGAGCGCCACGCCCCTCCAAGTCATCTTGCGGGCTACCAATCGATTCACGAGGCAAACAGCTGTCACAATCGCGTGAGCGATTGCGTAAGGCGGGCGTGTCCGGGAGCGTCGAGCAGAACCCTCTGACGGTTCGTCCTTCCGCACTTGGCCATGCTGCTACGGTCGATGTAACGAATGGCACATAGCTCTTCGGCAAGTCATTCGTGCAGATCGATATAACCAAAAAAACGTCGCTTGCGTAGATAGTGTTCGGCAACACAAGGGGAAGTAGGCCAAGGACGCGATATTCTAGCGACGGACGCTGTCGGCCACGGTCCACGCATTTACCTTGCTACGGTGCTGTTAGGTGGCTGCGATTTCATATTTGAAGAATGCCGGCATTATCGAGAAGGTGCAGGCGAATCCCTCACCTTTCAAATAGAGCCTCGCCTGGCCGTGTGGACGGGAGATTTCTTCTGCGAAACGGATCCTGCCCGAATTTCGCCAACCATCTCGCCGGGCGAGTTAACTGCGCAGTTGTCAACCACGCCCTAGTAATACCGTGCCGACTGGTGAGAGGTAACGCGGCCGACTAAGATACGCTAACCAATTTGGACTGGTTGCTAGAAATGCACCGCGGCACGGAGGAATTGTGACCTGAAACCTCCGACACTACCTCGTGGCATCGAATATGTCCAAATCTCGGCCCGCCGACCTGTTTTCGGATGAAGACCTCTACTTGGCCTATCGCAAGGCAAAGGCCGACTTGTTCTACGAGAGGTCAATCCCCAACGCGAAGCGATTCGCGATCTATGAAGAAAATCTTCAAGGCAATCTTCAAAAGTTGCAGAAACGCCTTCGCACGGGAACAGCACGCCCGTGGTACGCTGACCGGGATTTCATTGGCGGGGTTACATTCGTTCCAAAGAAGCTAACCCTGCCGGCGGACGATAAAGACGGTCCCAAATTCTTCGCGTCAAACGCTGAAAGCAATTGGAACCGCATTTTTGACGCAGCGAGTTCTGACACAACCCAGCTTGTTGCTGAGTTTCGGCCGATGGCGGACTTCAGTGTCGACATGCATATTGTTTGTGCACTATGGATCAATCACGTAGGCGAAAAACTTGACGCGTGCTTGAGCGACGCTGCCCTCGGCGCTCGGCTTCGACGGATCGCCGGAACGAAAGCCTATCATCGCACCATATGGCAAAGCTTCTCGCCCTACTTTCAGTCCTACAAAAAATGGCGAGACGGTGGATTCGCCGCGATTCGACGCGAGCTGCATGACGGCAAAGCGGTTGTGGCACTCACTATGGACTTTACCCGATTTTTCCATAAGGTTGATCCGCGGTTTCTCTTAAACAAAAAGTTTCTGACTTTAATCTCGAAATCCGACGACGGCAAACCAGCCTTGTCCAAGGCGCACAAAGCTTTCACTGAGTCGTTGGTCACCTCATTCGAGACATGGGGAGGAGCAGTTCCAGGTTACGTTGCGGGTACGCCCGTTGGTGTGCCGGTAGGTGCGACCGCCTCGCGGGTAATCGCTAATGTGCTGCTTCTGGAATTTGACCGCCGTATCCAGAAAGCACTTACGCCCATCTACTATGCGCGATATGTCGACGACATTTTTCTCGTCCTTCGAGACACCGGAGACTTTGCTAATGGCAGGGAGGTGCTCGACTGGATCGTTGAACGGGCTGACGGGCTCATAGAGCAAGATGGCAAGCGTTTGACTGTTTCGCTGCCATATGCGCAATCCAGCGAGATCGAATTCCAGGCCGATAAACAGTGTGTCTTCCTAATCGACAATGCGGACTTGCTTGATGCCATCAAGTCAAAAGTTGACGAGGTCACGAGTGAATGGCGCCTACTCCCTGACCTAAAGCAGATGGAAAAATCTGCTGCCGCCAGAGTCCTGACTACGTCAAAAGACGGCAATTCTGATGGTGACGCACTACGAAAAACCGACACGCTTCTATTGAAGCGGCTAGGGTTCGCCATTCTGCTTCGAAACCTCGACGCAATTGCCGATGCCTTGCCCCCCGCGGAATGGAAATCTGAGCGGGAAGATTTCTACGAGTTTGCCAAGCGACACATCATCGCTCCCGGAAAACTGTTTGAGCTTGCGGACTATTTGCCGCGGCTAGTTTCGATCGCCGTATACTGTGGCGACTGGAAGTACGCTCATCAGTTTGTAGCAACCGTAATCGACTTGTTCGGCGAGATCCGCGAACACGCGGTGCTGAAGTACATGAATGCACCGCAGAACGCCCCCACAGCGGATCGAATATGGGAGGGTGTGTTTCGGCACTTACATTTAGCGTTTGAAGAGGCGCTATTAAAATCATGCGGATTGCAGCGAAAGAGCGAGTGCCGCAAGCTGTACACGCGAATTGCGAGCGACGTGTTCGGCAGCGATGACTTCACCGCCGAAGTTATCGACGTGGCTAGGAAACTTTTCTGTCGAGACTTGGGCCGCAACCCATTTAAGGCACATCTACTAAAAGAATCCGCCGAAAAAATTACGTTCGCGAGCGAACTTCCAAGCGACTTGCCACCATCATTGGACAAGCAGCAAAAGGGTATTACCAAGCTTTTGGAAGAGGTCGATCTGAAAGATACTCCCACGATGCCGATTCTGTTTCCGACCCGTCCTCTTGGCCCCGCAGATATCTCGATCCTAATTCCAAATAGCGCCGCGGATATCAACAAGTTAAAGAATGCCCTCAACTCGGTTCGTGGCACCTTCTACACGGACAGTTCATCAAGTCCTAAAGCCGGATCGCGTGTCGTCAAGATTGGCCATGGCTCCGGGAAACAGCCGCCTCGAATCGCGGTGACAAGCCTTTTAACCGAGTGGAAAAGCTGGCACGCCGCTGCAGGTCAAGAGCCGGATGTTAGCGCTGAAAGATTCGAGCGGCTCTATGACCTTTGCACCGCCATCTTGAAGGCCCCCAAGAACGCCCGCCCACGATACGTGCTGTTTCCTGAATTATCGATCCCCAAACAATGGATGCGGACGGTTGCCGAGGGGTTCTTACGCTCGGGGATCTCGGTGATTGCTGGCGAAGAATACACTCACCATGGAACAGGCCGCAGGCCCCGCGTGGACAGCGCCGCTAGGCTGTTCTTGACGGATAACCGATTGGGCTATCCCTCATGGTGTGCCCTCACGCAACTCAAGGGTAAAGCGTCGCACCACGAGCGCGATGAATTGCGTCAAAAGTTTGGCATTGAGTTACGTCCGAGTGATGCGAACCTTGCTGTGAAGTTCGTTTTCAATCACTTTGGCTTTCGCTTTGGCCTTCTGATCTGCAGCGAGTTAACCGATATGCAGCATCGCCTGAGATTTCGCGGCAAAATCGATTCACTTTTTGTGCTTAGCTGGAATCAAGATCTGGAATCCTTTTCCGCCCTGGTGGATGCGTCTGCTCTGGACATCCACTGCTTTGTCGCCTTAGTGAATAACCGCATGTTTGGCGATAGCCGGGTTCGCGTCCCACATATAAATTCTTGGGCCAGGGACGAGGTACGAGTAAAGGGCGGCCTTGCTGACTACTTCGTCGTCGCGGAACTCGACATCCATGCCTTGCGCGATTTTCAAAGCCAGGTGGAACCACCCGAAAAACCGTTCAAGCCATTTCCCGAAGGCTTTGAAATTTCCAGGAGTCGGAGGGTCATACCGGGAACATAGGGTGAGCAGTGAAATTGCGGCCCTATTGGCAAATACTCAAGCATCAACGCGGCGATCGCTTTTTGCACTTCAACTTGCTGGCGATGGTACAACGAACCATTCCGACGTTCCGATAAACTGGCATAACTAGTCGAGCCAAGGGTCGCATCGACCTATGTCAACACCGAAACCCAGATTACGTCATCGGGCTCGGTAATCAAATGCGTAGTGGGATGCGTTTACCGCCAAGGGGCGATTCGTCGGTCCGATACCTTAAGTCGGTAAATCGAACGCCGTGCATAGAAACTCAGCCAGAATTGACGACTCAGGTGGGTGTGTCCTGGGCGCTCAGCATCCGGTCGCATTCTGCTCCGTTGCGACCTCGATGCGCGTTAAGAGGTGCGGCACACTGCCGAATCAATCAATAAGCAAATATCTTTGTCTTTTCGGAGCAATGATCAAGCCTGTTCGGCGATTAGGGTCCTGGGAGACGTATTCTCACCTCGACAAGCAAAGTACTGAAAACTCGTCGAACGCGAGATATTTGCAGCACTGCCAAAACAGGGCTCCGTTTGTCGCATCGATCGG
>DASYDW010000137.1 GCA_036499395.1 Pirellulales bacterium | reverse complement strand
CACGCACTCCTGGCTCAACCGCGCACGGCGCTTGTTGATCCGCTGGGAAAAGAAAGCCGCGAATTATCTGGGCCTGCTCCATTTTCAATTCGCTATCGTCGCCTTGAGAGCCGCCAAGGTTCTCGGATAGGCTTTTAGTCGCCATGAATGCGGTTATTCACGGGCGTGCCGCCGACTGCGCCGCCCGAAATTCCGATTGCGACTCATTCGGATCATCTTCGTCAATTAACTCGGCGTCACTGGGTGCTCCATCGTCGGCCGGACGTGCCGCGAGGCCGCTCGAATCAAGTCCGCCCGCCGGGCTTCCGGCTGCCTCATCGCTGATTTGGCAGACATCGCTGTCTTCGGCCGGCAAAAGTTCGTCATCGCGTTGACCGGCTCGTCGTTGTCCTCGATCTTTATCCCTACTTTTCATGCAACTTCCTTTTTTGAGTTGCCCGAGTCTGCGTGAGCGTGCAAGTCGGATGCCAATCGGCACGCGTTTTGCTCGATTACTAAAGTGTCTTATCAATGGAGCAAAGTCATGAGACTAGTGAGTGATAGACGTGCCGTTACTGGAGTACTTAATGCCACAGAATCCGGTTTCGTGGCTACCAAGGTGCATTCATGCGGTACACAACTCGCAAGTAAACACCGTCGGAAACGACTTCTGTTTTTGTCAAAGGTCATATCGCATGTCCATGAAGCACGATGCCAGTCAGCATCAACACGATGCAGCCGGCCACCACGAAGCCGCCGCCCCGTCATCACCGTGAGGCAGTTCATCATCATGAACATGATGAGGCCGTCGAAGCGCAAGAACACGCCAAGGCTGCCCAAGAACACAGCGAGGCGGCACACAAGCACAGCAAACAGGCCCACGAAAAGTCGCATAAGTAGGGCTGAGTTTTATTCCCGTTCTGACGGGCGCGACGCTAAGCGTCACCGCCCGTCAGAACGACTTATTTCGAGATGCTTTCAATCTTGGGCCTCGGTGCGGTCACGTTGATCACTACGTACGTTATCCCGCCAAGCCTGCAAGACAGATTCCCATGAAACCATTAGTCTTCTGGACGCGAGCGTTGACATTCCTAACGATTGGCGTTGTTCCCGCACCGGTAGCTCACGCAGCTCCGGCAGCGCAATTTGAGGAGAACCGGTTTGTAAAACTCGACGCCAATGCCGATAAAATATTATCCCGAGGCAGAATTTGCCGGCGAAAAAGTCGGAAAAGCTAGAACTAAGGCTAAGAAGGAGTTTAAGAGCCTCGACAAGAACGGCGACAAGTCGCTGTCCTTCAAGGAATTTAGGAGGAGGTGAATACTCTCAAAACGGTTTGGGCGGACCCGTCCGGACAGTTCAAATGAACGACTGATCTCTGCCGCCAAATGCGGGTCAACTTTTGTACAACCGTTTGCGTACCCGCCTAAGCGTGCGGGTCGTGTGCTCTTTTCCCTGACGAGGGCGACCCGATTGACCGCCGGTCCCGGATGGAGCGGTGGCATTTTTCTTGCGTTCTAAGGCGGTTTCTAACCGGCGTTGGCAGAATTAGGCTTCTTCCGCTGCCGATTACTCGCGAATCGGCTAGTGCGTAGAGGCTGTCAGCTTACCCCTACCCCAGCTGGCAGCCTCTTTAAATGCGCGGACATCAAAATCCGAGGAGAGAGGTTCGCGCCTTCCGCGGCCTTTGATGCTGCGGCTCCAGTCGCGAAAGCGCTTGATGCCCGCCGCTCTAAAACACAGATTTGGGTGTGGCGCGCCTTTTGCTAATGCGTCTGGCGACAGGGACGCAATAGAGGCGGGTAGCGATGTGCAATCGCGTCGAGCGCTATTACAGCAACGAGCCTGAGTCGGATATCCGGAGAGCACGTGAGACGATGGTTTTCTGCAGTGCTCTCCTTCGGATCGGCGAACTCAGCGAATTCGCTTCTTGGGAACTCGACACTATTAGCACAATGCAAGCCGGCGCCCTCGCAATTCTCCGTAAATACGGGTTGCCATCTCCCGGGATAACGCCCAAACAGGAATAATGAACCATGTGTACACGGACGAGCACGATCCAGATCAACAACAACACGTACGCGTTGACGATCGAAACTTTCGGCCCTGAATCCTCTGCGTCATGGCGGTGTCAGTGCTGCGAGGAGTTTTTCGGTTCAACGCACTCGGCTCAGGATGAAGACGAAGCCTCGGCTGCAGCGTTGGCGGATGTCTGGGCGCATCACGACGCATTCCATGTGGCTGTCGCGGGGCCAGTTGATGTGCTTTTTGCAGGTTGATCCCGGACGCATGCCCTTGCTCCAGGATTTCTTGATCAATCGTGACCGTCTAGCTTCGAAAAACCTCCGACACTTATCCGAACTTGTTCGAGGAATTGCTTTCCGCGGCCGGTTAGATGGAAACTTTGCAATGCTAACTAGCATGATTAGGGTGATCGCGGCAACGGCTGCGTTTGGCGTGATGCACAGTGCCCTGGCTAGCCGCCGCGCTAAGGGCGTTGCTGCCAACGCGTTTGGGGAACGCAATCGCAATGGCCTCTATCGCGTTTTCTATTTAGCACAATCTGCTGGTACGTTTGCGATCTGGCCTCGTATATCCGCAAACAACCGAGCCGCGAACTCTACCGCGCCCCCGCCATCTTTAGCGCTATTGATGCATGCCATTCAAGCGGGCGCCGCGGTTTATGCGATATCCGCGGCAAAACAAGTCGGCGTTTCGCGCATTCTTGGCGCCCGGCGCTTACGCTGCTGGCTCGGCAAGGGCTTCGTTCGGCGGGAGCCCGAAGCGCAAGGGCCGGACCGGATGCGGTGCAGAAACACGTCGACGTCCCGATTGGTCTCGATGGACTCCGGGGACTCGTCAGACGCAGGATCATCACTGGCCATTCGAGGTGGGTGGAATAAGGCTGCTGGCGGCAGGCCAGTGAAGTTGCCGGGAACTCCCCGACTCTATGCGCGAAGTCTAATCTCGCGGGACTTGCATAGAAACCCGAACTCAGCATCTGCACCGAGCGAAAGACCGGCGAATCGCCAGCAACGCTAAGCCGCCTAGCGCGGCGAGGATGGCAGTGGAGGGATCGGGGACGCTAGCCAGGCGACAACCGTTCGTCACGCTCGTAAAGTCGTCGGCGATCGCTTAGGAGCTTTCCTATTCCGGCCCGGGCTGACGTGCCGCGCGCTTTTTGATCGCTGCTTCGAGCTTCTGTTTCGCCTCTAAAGCTGCAATCGCAGCGATCGTGCATTCCGGGCACTTCTTTGCCAGGAACTTTTCAAGGCGCTGCTTCCCAAATCGCTCGTTCTTCTTGTACGTGAACGGACTGCTATGCCCACAGGCGCGCTTCAATAATACGGTCCCTTCCAAGGCTCCCTCCCGCGGACGTGGATGTCGTCAAAAGCTTCGATCGCCCCGAAAGTAAAACAATCATATCGCCGAAAGGGTTTCGTGTGGATGCGAGCAGTGGCGACCTAGGGTTGGTTGCATTGAAGCAACCTGTCGCCAATTGGCACCACGGAGACTTCCCCAACTGGCGAACTTCTGGTACTTCGGGATGGACAGATCGCCTACTCGGCATGGAAGTGATCCAACTGCTGCGGAATATATTGCAAAAGCCGACGGCGGTGCTCTGCTGCCCTCGTGTTCGGACTACTTCTTCAAGCCTGATTCGTTCGCGATGCTCTCGCACGGCCCAGATGGCGACGGCGATCAGGGAAGTCATCAGCAGCATCCCCAAGAGCGAGAAGCGGAGCCATAGTCGTCGGCTGGGCGGGATCTGCTGTGGCTCGGACGTCATGGATATTCGGTGGCTTTGGCTAGGGCGCTCACCTCTAGCATGCTCGCTTTGCGAGGTATGATCGCAAGGTCGGCACGCAACAATAATGCGCGACTGGTCTCCGTATGGCTCCCGGGGCCCTCGCCGACAATGAAGTCCGCGTCCTGGTTCAAATTCGGCAATTCATTCAGAACCACATCCGGGTTATCGAGGCGTACAGCCTTGACGCCTGGCTGTGCCTCGCGAATCCATTCTGAGGACGACTGTTGCGTGTCGCAGTCGGCTAGCGTGACACGGCATCCCTGCTCGTGGAGCCAGGCCGCCAAGTGGACGGCAAGAGCTGATTTGCCGACATGCCTGCCGTTGAACGAGAGATGCCTCCAGCTCTCATGAGTGGCGCGGTGAAACCGCAAGCCTCTATGGAACCATAGCCATTCCGTGACGGCTAAAAAGAAGGCAAGGGCCGAGCCGCGTCTCGCGGCCCGGCCCACGACGGGGCATGACAAGGTCTACCGTATTCTGCTTTGATTAATGTCGTCACCTATTCCAGTTTCTACAGTCTCGCCACGATTCTTCGTAGTCTGTATCAAGCTTTCAGCGCCAGAAGTCTGCTCCCGTAGCCACTGTTTTGCCAGCAAATAGGCAATGCAGTCCAGGAGTGGCCGAAGCCGATCGCGACTGGCGGTCGAAAGATTGTCATCAGGATTCATGCGCATGGCTCGAACTTCCAGAAAAGGAATTTTTTATTCTAAATGAAGAACAGGTTCGTCGAGAGAGAAGACGCCGTTGCACATTTGAAGTGCACGAAGATGCGCGCGGACGAACAAATACGCACAAGGCTCGGCCGCCTTGTGAGCGAATGCGTAACTCAGTGTGAGTTGATGCGTTACCTTTTCGCCCGCGATGGCGGAACAAAAAGAGCTAACGCCGTCTCAGGTCCTGCGGACTGTCGATGTCGACATTTTTAAAACCTTCGCGGGAGCGGTCATGGATCAATAGTAAAGGCGGCCCCGCTCTAAAAGCGATCGCCGCCTAGGATCATGATCCGTGCCTAAGCGCAGAAGCTCGCTGAAGCTTGTAGGGCCGGATGAGCCATTGCAGCTGTTATTTTGTTTCGCTCCTGGTTTTTCGTTTGGCATTCGAAGCGACCCATCTGGGTAGCTTCCCAGCTAAACCAAAATCCAAGATTGTGCGTACGTATTTTTTCGTGAATCCGTGAACAGCCGCAATTTCGTCGACGCTCTTACCCTGCTCGTATAACGCTTTGAATTGTGGAGCGAGTTTCACGTAAGTGGGTATCGTATCGATCACCACCTCCGCGAGATCGGCGGTATTACGAATGGTTGCTAATGCAGCGCGATCGGGCGTTCCATTCTCGATGGCCAATTGCCGTAATACGGCAACGAGGTCTGGTGTAAACGTGGCGACCCAACGAGCGCCGCGTTTCCGTTCATATTTCTCCTGCCGAATCTTGATCGGTCCGGTAAGCGTGCGGATCGCCTCCGCAGCCATGGGAACTCCAAGCCGAAGCAGTTTGGTCAGATCTGCCAATGCCGTCCGCGCCCATTTTACATCCAAGGGCCTGACTTCGACGCGGTTATTGCGTTGCGCGGTTTGGAGCGCAGCCTGCTGGACTTCCAGTTCCCCCTGCAGATCGCTGATGCGCTTGTCGTATGCAGTACATAACTTAAGGTCGGGTGAATCCTTGCCACGCTCGGCTTCCACACACTGGAAAAGGCCTTCGATCTTCGATTCCAATACCTTTCCATTCGCTCGCAAGGGCGCAATATCAACTTGCGGTGCGCTCGCAATTTGCTCGACGAATACATTGGCCTTAGCGATAAGGTCGTCAATGCTCGCATCGGTCAAGATCGCATCAGTGATGTGGCTAAGCAGGCAATTCTCGATGATCTTGGTGCTTTTCGAGCTGGTGAGCCCGCAACCATGTGCACCTTTCTGCCCATTCTCGCAGCATAGTTGTTTGTGCTGTCCCGCGGACCGGCCGAGGTTCAACTCATTATTGCAGTACTCGCAGACAAGAGTGCCACTGAACAGTGTAGTCGCGGAGTTTTCGTTGCGACTGGGTTTGCGTCCCGTCTGTGGATTGGCACGCCGGGCTGTCGCGAGCTTCCGTCTGGCAGCGCGCCACAGAGCTAACGGCACGATGGCCAAATCTCGATCGAAGTGGATCTCCCATTCGGAGCGCGGGTTCGGTATCAAACGCCATTTACGGGATTCCCAATCGCGTTCGTGACGGTTTTGATTCCAGATAAAGATGCCGATCGCCGATGGACTCCACAGGAGGTGTCGAATAACGGCATGGGACCAAATGTCACTTCCGTCGATTTTCAATTGGTTGAAATGCTTCGTGATACGAGTCAAGGACCATCCTTCGCGCACATACAATTTATAGAGGAGTAGCCGAGATTCGCGCGTCGAAGGATCGATGCAGCGGACATATACTGGACGGCCATCCTTGTCGTGAACTGGCTCACCATTTACGTCCCGTTGGACGTCGCGAGTGAAGCCTAAGGGTAGCCTGCCCAAATGATTGCCGCGACGGGCTGCGCCTTTCATACCGCGTCTGACTTTTTCGCGCAAACTTTTGATGAAGAGCCGAGAAAGCAAGCCAAAAATGGTGATCCATATATCCCAGTTGGGATCAGACAAGTTGAAACCGTCCGACGCTCCGATCATACGCTTGTTGAGTTGTTTAGAGAGCGATGCCAGCCTCCACCATTCAAGCTCATCACGCGAGGCCCGCGTAAAGTCGTCGATGTAGGTGGTCTCGATTCGATGTTCCTTGTGCGACAGAACTCCTTTGTAGGACGAGTATCCCTGCCGAGTACCGTCCAAACCCGTAACCGAGTAATCTGCGAATACGTATAACCAGGGAACGAACCGCCCCTCTTCGTGCGCCTTGTCGAGCATTTTCGTCATTTGGTCAATGATCGAATTGGGATTGCTGTTGTCGCAGGAGTAGCGACCGTAGCTCCCGGCGAATTTGGTAGCGAAGGGCGCAAAGGCCCTGCTCGCCTCTACGTCAACATTGCCGGTTCGATGTCGAGTTTTGAAATCTTCGACCATTTCGCGGACGATCTGTATGGTCGATTCCGGTAACAGTCCGGCCTTGACCATGTGTGGCCAAAGCTTTCGCTGGTGGTTCAGGTATTCTGTCGCGAGTTTAGCCAGCTCTTCGTCGGGCGGCAGGCCACGATCGGCCCTTGCCCGTTGCGGCTTTCGTTGCGGTCGGGGAAGCGGCGCCGATCGCTTGTTGGGCGGATTGTTTGGCGGGAGGCGTCCAGAAGCCTTATCTGCAGAAGCGTTATTTCCAGCCTTGTGGCTTATGCCCAGCCCATTGACCACAGCGCCGAGTGCGACGGAGAGCAGGATGGCCGTGGCACCAAATTCAGGATGAAGGGTGGACAGTTTGCTGGAGACGGTGCCCGTTATCAGTGCATCAAGAAGCAGCAACCAACAATTCGCGCAAGACGATACTGCGACGAGCCTTCGTGTAAACCCGACTGCCTTGAGGAAGAACAAAATCGCGATCATAAAGGCATCTCAACTTTCCGAGATGCCGAGACATTTCTTGAATGACACAGTGCGTCATTCAGGCTGACACTTCCTGAGAGTCCTTGGCCATTGGCGACGTCTCTTGACCGAACACAAGTCCAGGTGCTGACTTGTGTTGCCAAGGTAAGGCATTGATTGATAAGCGGTTAGGACTCGGTCTCACTTGAATCCTGTCCTCTCCGCTTGCCGTTATCGGCTCTCGCGCTAAGTCATTATCTCAGATGACTTAGCGTTCTTTTTGCGCCTTGCAGAAGTTCCCCGTGGTGCACACCGTGTGCATCACGGGAGATTCCGATGGTACGTCCTCTCCGACGTCCACTAGTACGATGTCGTGTCGGTCGTGTTTCCTATTATCTCCGGCGTGGTGGCTGGTGCGTTTCCGACCGAGAAGGGGGCCGTCAGGTTCGCCGTCGTGTCGCCGACAGCGAAGCCGAGGCGGCCACGATCGCCGCGCAGCTGAATGCCCAACTCGTCTTGTCCCTGCCGAGCCCCTTTTCGTTTAATCCTGTCACGATCCCAGCCTTGCGAAAAAGCTTTCTTGAGCACCACGAAAGCGTGTTGCGGTCGTCATTGGCAACGATTAACCGGTACCGCACGGCGTTGCGTTATCTCGAACAGTTTGTCTCGGTCACGGGATCGAAACCCCAAGCGCATTTAGTTTCGGTCGACGAGTTTGCCGCCTATCTCCGCCGCGTCCTGGTGGCTCCCCATGGCCATGCCCGAGCGCCCCGTCGCCGACTACGCGATAAGGGCGTCCGTAATATTCTCGAAGTTTGCCGCTCGCTTTACGGATTCGCCGGGCGATTGGACACAATCGAACGTGGTGAAACGACGTCACGAGGAAAAAGGGGGCTGCGGAGCAGATTATCGGCAGGATGTGCGCTAGGATTGCCAAGCACAATCATTTGCGTACGCAAGTTTTGAAACCGACTTAAGGGCATTTGCCCAAGGCTAGTAACGGACAATTAACGGCCGGGCAATCGTTGCCAATCTTGAGTTGCCTCAAGCCACTCTAGGTGTCGTGCTTCTCCGTAAATCAACGTATTGGAGCCATTCTAAATGGTATTGGAGGGGCAATTCCGAGAGTTGTCCCGGGCAAAGAGTCGTAACGACCTGATGCCGTGACCGAGCCTTGATGTGCCTTCGCAAATGCCCCTGGCCCCTCGCCACATTATCGCCAACGTGGCGGCCGGAGTTTTCGAAGACTTGCCTCTTGGGCCAACCGCCTCTGGTGTTCGCTGCCACTTCTAGGCCTACGACCATGAGCGAGATCCCAGGCAGCCCAAATAGCGGTGTCGAGAAATTCCACGAGGCCGACTACGTCCTCGGATCGAGCGGGGTCTAGCAGAAGCACCCACGTATTTCCGGCGCCCACTTCATTATTCGTACCGAAGGCGAGTTGATCGGTCTTCCATGCCGGAATCTCGACAATTTGAACTGAACTACTACCGGCTGGAAGCCGGTAGGTTGAAGGAGAATCGTGAACTCCGGACTGGAAGTCCTCCGCTCACGATTTGGTAATGCGGAAATTATCGCCGCCGTCGTCCGGCTCGGTGCCGTCCTGTTGGCGGATGT